>NZ_CP096974.1:0-6107 GCF_025820815.1 Halomonas qinghailakensis
GAAAAAAATGCAGGCACGCCACGGACGTATACAAATTGCTAAGGCACTTTGCATACGTTCGGTGTGCCAAAGGGAATCCCTTTGAATCTAAAGTCACTGACGTGGCCATATATTTATTTATAAGGCTATAAACTATTTCTTATCTTCCTTTAATAGTTTATGAACATAAATAGTTAATATAATACCCATTATTACAGGAGTAGATAAAAGAAAGTATTGATAAGTCACTGGGAACCCTCCTTTGCTCTCTATTAAATATAACTGTATAGACTATCAAACCACTTTTCTAATAATTCATGCTTTCTTTTTGTTTAGCAGGAAGCAGGCGTTCCGCCTACACCTAACCCCTATGTTTGGCATGCCCTGAGGGCATAGGTTCATGGGGTATGGGGGCTTGCCCCCATGAAGCGAGCCTGCGAGCGGTAACAGCAATGCACATTTTTTGCTGACATTACTTAGGTGGAGAACCTCTCGAAAATGAAACTGCTTAGTCCTTTCTTTGCTTAACAGGGGTTTACTTAATTCGACTCAATTTTATCGTGGTCGGAGACCACCCACTAAAAGCGGCGCAGGTGCGGAGCACCTCGAAAGCCGCTCTTAATTAGTGCGCCTTTGGCGCAACATTATTAGGCACGCCGTGGGCGAAGCGAAGCGGAGGGTAGGCGAGCGCATAGCGCGCTCTTTTATGTACTTTTTCCTTTTCCCTTTTAGGCTCTATAAGTAATTGATTTTTATATTTTAAAACCTCTAAAAGAGGAGGGATTGATGGTTGAAAGAGGAGGGATTGATGGTTAAAAGAGGAGAGATTGATGGTTGTAAAGAGGAGGGATTGATGGTTTAGTGTGAGTCAAATAAAAAGCTCACATTATAGGCTTGGTAATATGCATGATGCTCAAATCTACAAAGCCAATGCTCTGATAGAGGCGTCTTATCGCCTTAGTATTTATGAACAACGTGTTGTGCTGGCATGTATCTCAAAGGTACGTAGGGATGAACCTTTGACTGATCAGAAGCTTTATCGCGTTAGTGCCCAAGAAATCGCTGAAATGAGTGGAACTCAGATAGGAACCGCTTACCAAAATCTTAAAGCAGCATCTGAGCGTCTATTTGAGCGTCGTGTTTCTTTACACGCCTCACCTAATGGGGACGGTAAGGTTAAAGTACGGCTTACTCGCTGGGTGCAAACCATCGAATATGACGAAGGTGGGGGAGCTGTCTCTCTGCGCTTTGGTACCGATATGGTGCCGTATTTATCTCAATTAACCGAGCAATTCACCCGTTATGCTCTTGCAGACATAGCCAAGATGACAAGCGCGCATGCTGTTCGTCTCTATGAACTACTAGCTCAATGGCGAGGAACAGGAGAGCGTGTAGTTTCCATAGATTGGTTGCGTGAAGCATTTCAGCTTGAAGACCGTTATCCCAATATTCGTGACTTTAAGCGCTGGGTAGTTGAGCCAGCAATTAAGCAAGTCAACGAACATTCACCACTTTGGGTGAAATGGGAACAACGCAAAACTGGACGGAGGGTGACTCATCTGACTTTCACTTTTGGCGAAAAGGCCAAAGCAACGCCTCAGAAAGCCAGAAAAGAAAAAGCCAAGGGAAATTCAGGGGCTCCTCTTAGAAACACCGTAGGGGCGCTCTATGGGATTCCTCGTGCAGTCATTGAGAGTAAAGCACGTCCTGGCGAAGGGTATGAAGATACTGCGTTGAGGTTACTGAGCGAAGCTAAGCAACCAGCTAGAGGCTAGCTCTGTTCTGCTTTATTGAAAACTGAGCATTATTTATTGCCGTCCATAGTTAACGATCACTTACTGATTAGAGCTAACATGCAACCAGGATACGCAACCAATTAGACATGCATGCAACTAACTATTCCTCAAGTCGCTAAGCTCTATGAAAAACATCGCAGTACTATTCATCGCCACATAGAGTCAGGCCGCTTATCCTGCGGGTTTAGAGGAGACGGAACTCGTGTAGTAGATATTGCTGAACTGGTGCGCTGCTACGGTGAGCCAAAACAACTTCCACCTGAAATGCAACCAGATGCAACCGCCAAAAGTGAGGACTTGCAACCAGCAATGTTGCAAGCGTTGCAGGCTATGCACCAAGAGCTAGTTTCGCTAAGAGAAGAAGTCGCTCAGCTACGACAGCTGCCCCCACCTCCTGCCTCGACTAAACCGTCAGCACTCCCACAGAAGACCGAAACCTATGAAGATCCTCATGGGTTGAGGTCATTAGCTCGCTCTATGTTTGAAAATCAAGCAAACAACAAGGATAGATAGCGCTAATACGTATCTATTGGCTGCGCCGCTGCCTGATTTTCGCCTGCAGCCGCTGCCAATCTTCCCCCCCAACGTAACACTCTGCCCAGGCCAGCAGCAGCTCAGCCAGTCGGTCATCGGGAATATCGTCAGGATACGCGGTGGCATCGTGGGCAACCCCCAGTAAATCCAGCTGAGCAGCCTGCTGAGCAGGCGTAGGGCTAAACGCATACGTTAGCAGCACCTCTAGCCACAACTGTGCTTCAGCGGCCTGTATGGCCCGCGTACGCGCCATTTACAGGTATTCCTCGGTGATTAGCGCAAACACCTTGCGCTTGGCGTGGGTCAGGTCGTTCTTGGCTAGAACGTGCCACTCGTACTGCTCGCTGCCTGGCGTCATTTCCTGCCCAACGGCGGCCCGATCCCGCTCATAGCGGTAGCGTGGCCCCAGGAGCGTAGGCTGCCACTCAGTAACACGGTCACTGCTAAACACGGGTTTGAGGTCGCTGATTTTGCGAAGAGTCATGGCCGTTCACTCAAGAGGAGAGATGTCTACAAGTGCAGACCAATAAGCGTGAAATTTTCACGCTTATTGGTCAAAACTCAAGATTATCCTCATTATCTTGAGTTTTATGTGGTCTGCCGCCAGAAGTCAAAAACCGGACAGTCAGATGCTCAGGGTAAACACTATCAACCGCAAGCACTGCGAACTCTAATTATTACGTGCAACGTTTCTACGAGGCTCCATCACGATTGATTAAACTGTAATCATGACGTTGTTGTCTGGTGGAGGGTTGCTGCGCAGATGTTCCTCTACTTCATGCATGATCTGCTTCATTGTCTCAGACCTAGGCTGAAAATTATCGGCCCAAGAACGGCCTGGATGAAGAACATCCCATCGAGGTCGCAGACCTGCAACACGCCCCTTACCAGGGTTATGGTTACCAAACCCATCCACTAGATTGTTCCAAATTGGAGCAAACTTTGAGATCAGCAATGACTCTCCAAGAGGAATCCAAATATCGTCAACGACCAAGGCCCGGAAGTGAAAATCATCAATGCTAAGGTTTTCAGCTTCCTCAATGCTTTTTTTGTGTTCGTTCAGTCGTTTATACAGAGCCGTTGTCGCTATCGAAGATATTTTTCCTTTTCTAGTGCCTGACGGTACAGCCTTTCCGACATAAATAGGTGCTAAAAACTCGTCATCCTTATTACGCGCCGCAATAGCCTGGTAAGAAGGGAAGTCTCCAATGTAATAAATTGCATAGACCCCAGCGCCATTGAATTTATTAAGCTTGCTGAAAGACGTTACAGACTGGCGAAGCATCGCTTGGCCTACACTCTCACCAAGGTGTTTCTTATCGAGTGGGTTAAAGGGAATGATCTTATTGGTCATGCCATTTTCCTACTACTGCTGCGCTGCTCGTTGGCCAAATTACGAAGCTGCGCCAAAGCCAACTGTTCAGCGATGGAGCAAGCCATAGTCCGGGCTAAAGCGACAGGCACGGCGTTACCTAACTGGCGCATAGCTTCACTCCATGCACCATGGAAAGTGTAGCCATCTGGAAAATTCTGCAATCGGGCTGACTCGCGTACTGTGAAATAGCGAACACTGCCGTCATCACAAACCATCATATTTTCCCCACCAGGAACACCATGAACTCCAGCCTTTAGCGTCTTTGAGGGCAGGTCTAATGGACTTCCAGTGTGCCCCTTATACACTCGCGCGCCATCCTGAAACTTATGGTCGCGGAAAAAACTTGCTCCTTCCTCACGCGGATCTGGCACATCAACCAGCGCATCCCGCACAGTCCGCCAAGGCTTATGAACATTCGGCAAAACCGAATTACCCAACTTTTCCACCCGCTTGATTTGACGCTCAGGCACCGCTGGTCGGCACGACTTGGGAATCCGATGCCGTTCCCAATAATCCCCGGTAACCCACTTATCATAAAGCAAGGCATCTAAAGAGTGGGTCGTATCTGGTGGCGACCATTCCACACCAAGATCAGAGCGAAAACCAACGATAAAGATACGTTCTCGTTTCTGCGGAATACCATAGTCAGCCGCGTTAACCAAAACAGGAAATAGATTGTAAGTAAGGCCGTTGAAATGCAGGGCACCAGAGGTTTTCTCTTCCCGGAGTCGTTTCAAGTGCTCTAGCCAAGTTTCACCGTTATGCCGAGCGACCTCGGGAAATTCGAGCTGTAGCTGGATGTACTGAAAATATTCATGAAAACTCGTGCGGGTCAGCCCCCTTACATTCTCGATGAGAAATGATTTGGGCTTGAGTCGCCTAACTGCCTCAACAGTGACAGGAAACATATCGCGCTTATCGCCGAAAGCTTTATGCTGGCCACCCATTGAGAATGGCTGACAAGGTGGCCCACCAGCCAGTAGATCTATTCCCTCAGGAATGCTTGACCAGTCGAAAACATGTACGTCACCTTCCCACAGTGGCCAATCCTTAACCAGGGGATACCCATTGTGCTGATTTTCACGAATCGTATCGCAGGCCCAACGGTCCCACTCGGCTACCGCAAGGGACTCGAAGCCAGCGAGAGTCACGCCCATCGCTAGCCCCCCAGCGCCTGCGAAAAGCTCAACCGATTTCATCATACCCTAACCCCATAGTGTCGCTTCCGAGTCGCGTGGTTCTAACCAGCTGACTTTTAGTTTTCTGTAGCAGAATGATACCCGGCTCTTAGGTACTCATGCCAGAGAAGTGCCCCAGGCAATGAGATTGAGTACGACCTGTGAAAACAGCAAGACACCCTGCAACATCGCGGTCTGGATTTTAACGATGCGCCTGCCATCTTTGCTGGCAAAACGCTATCGATGGTGGACGACCGCCAGGACTACGGCGAAGAACGCATCATCACCGTGGGTAAGCTCACCGGCAAAGTGACAAAGTGACAAAGTGACAAAGTGACAAAGTGACCGTGATTGTCTGAACTCAACGCGGAAAAAAGCGCCGCATTATTTCCATGAGGTATGCCAATGAACGCGAAAGGCAACGATACGAACAGCACCTGGTTTGATCCTGACGATGCACTAGAGCTTACAAACGAGTGGTTTGAGGCGGCGCATCAATACCATGGCGATACCCTGGTGAAGCGCGGCCGCGGTCGTCCTCCGATCCCGGAGAGTGAGCGGAAGGTGTCCGTAAAGATTCGCTATGACCAAGAAGTGGTTGAGGCATTCCGTCAAACGGGTAAAGGCTGGCAAACCCGTATGAATCAAGCCTTACGCCAGTATCTGAAAGAACACAACGTCCACGATCTCAATTGAAAATGGAGGTGAAGAGAGCGTGGGAATTATTATCCCATTCCACGTTCTCTCTCAGTTCAGAAACTTCTACTCTCGAACGCATTTACTGTGAAATAGGCTTGTAGCTCTTTTTGTAGCTCTTAAAACTCCCAATTCTCGGCCTTTATACCCCTGTTTGTAGCCGTTAGTAGCTACAGCTCTTTATGTGCAAAATACTAGAAACCTATCAACCATGCGGGCTACAGCACACCTGTAAGGTGCGTATGGTGTATAGCCCATTTAAGGGCCAAAAATGGCCCTTAGAGCGTCCAAAATTCACCTACCAGCGGTAGCTGGTGGGAAAAGTACAAATAAGGTACAAACAGAGTACAAATGGGGTACATCGATAGTACATATCAAGTACAAATAGGGTACATAAGCCTATATTTCCCACCCAAACCGCTGATAGTCACCGACAGGCAACACTTGCAGACAACAAGCAGACGCTAAGCAGACAGTTAGCAGATATTTGAGCCTAAGCAGGTGCTTTGTAGACATTAGGCAGACAACTAGCAGACTGATGCAAAACCT